>NZ_JANZQH010000028.1:0-1210 GCF_025153485.1 Chryseobacterium pyrolae | reverse complement strand
AACCTTGACATTCTATGTTAATTAGCAAATTTTATAAGTTAAAATATTTATATTTTTTCAATAATTGTGTTGATATTGTATTTTATTGTTCAAGACTCCGAAAGCTTGCCTTAAAAGCTTATTGCATACAGCAATTAATGCCACTTTTTTACATTTCTTCTTTTCCAGAATTCTTTCATAAAGAGCTTTGCATTGTGTATTAAATCGGATTGCACTCCAAGAACAGACATATAAAATACTCCTCACAAAGCCCTTGCTGGTTCTGCATTTTCCAATTGATATTTTTTTGTTCCCGGAATGATACATTTGAGGAACGACTCCAAAATATTTACAAAGTGCTTTTGAATGTTTGAAGCTTTTAAAATTATTGGTCGAAACAAGCAATAGTAAGGCTGTTTTCTCTCCAATTCCACTTATACTGGATAATAAAGCTTTATTTTCTTTAAGCTCCTTGTCCTCAAGATAGGGAAGCCTTTTCTGAAGGTCCGCAATATCTTTATTAATCCTTTTAATAATTGCTTGGTAGTGCTTTACAACCGATTTATTAAGAATGGGCTTTTGGCTAAGTGATTTAAGTTTCAATGAATATCTTGCTTTTTCCTGTTCTAAATCCTGCCAGAGATTAAGTTCCTGTTCCAGAAATTCAATATTTTCCTTTTTCGGCTCATATGGATTCATTACGATGGTTTCTCCAAAGTTTCTGATTAGTCTTGCATCCTGCTGATCAGTTTTGCTAATATGATTTTTTACTTCTGAAAATTTTTTAATAGATAATCCACTCACTTGATAAACCTCAAATCCCATAGCATAGGAGTAATACAAAATTTTACTACTGTAAGACCCGGTGGCTTCTACTACAATTTTGAATTGGCTGGTATCCCATTTCTTCAGACTTTTTTCAATATGCATCTTGTTATTACCGATGGTGATGATTTGCTCTTTTTCATTATCTAAATAACTCATCACTAAAATATTTGAGCTCACATCTACTCCGATTACTTTTTTTTCTAAATTTATCATTATAAAAGTCATTTATTTTATTGGAAAAGTGTTTTCTTGTGAACCAGTGTGATAAGAGTTTTCCCATGACGAAACAACATTCTATTCGGTTTTTAGAAAACAAGCAATAGGGACTAAATGTCAAGGACGGTATCAAGTACCAACAAGGTTTCTATCTTTTTCCTATTGCTTTTTCCAATGATTAATATTT
>NZ_JANZQH010000027.1:0-1390 GCF_025153485.1 Chryseobacterium pyrolae | reverse complement strand
TGTCTAGTCCTGAAATATCGATACACAAAAAAAGAATCGTTATGGAAGAACATTTAGAAACCCGGTACGTCAAGCGTACTCAGAGAGATTACAATTTGAGTTTGAAGCTTCAAATTGTAAAAGAAATAGAAGCGGGAAAATCAGGAATTACCGACTGTCGGAAAAAATACGGTATACAAGCACGCTCTACAATAGTGAGTTGGCTTAGAAAATATGGTAACTTTGATTGGGAAAACCAAAGTTCATTTACCATGAAAAAGACTCCTGAACAGCGCATTATGGAATTGGAAGCCGAAGTTAAATTGCTTGAAAAACAGAAAGCATTTTTAGAGAAACAGGCTTACATTGCAGATAAAAAGGTCATATTTTTCGATATGATGATTAATCTTGCCGAGAAAGAATATGATATTGATATCAGAAAAAACTTACCACCCGGACAATCACCAGCTTCCGCAGTGAAGAGAAAGAAACCTTAATCTTTACCTGCGAATTGTTCGGATTGGATAGACAAGTCTATTACAGAAGTATCAAACGGTATAAAAACTCACAAAGCAAAGCTTCAAAAGTGATAAAACTCGTAGGAGATATTCGCGTAAAAATGCCGAAATTAGGAGGCAGGAAGCTGTATTTTCTTTTAAAGGAACCTTTAAGATCCTTTAAAATAGGCAGGGATAAGTTTTTTGATATTTTGAGAGCCAATCATTTGCTCATAATACCCAAGAGGAGTTATTCTATCACAACGAATTCTCATCATCGATTCAGAAAGCATAAAAACCTGATACTGAATTATTGCATAAACAAACCCAACCAGGTTTGGGTGGCAGATATTACTTATATCGGGAACAGAAAAAAGCCGAGTTATTTAAGTCTGATAACCGATGCCTATTCCAAGAAAATTGTTGGGTATCATGTTGCAGACAACCTTAATACAGAAAGCAGCCTCGTAGCATTGAGAAAGGCACTAAAGAACAATAATATTGAAAAAGAACCCCTGATTCATCATTCTGACAGAGGCTTGCAATATTGCTCAAATGAGTATCAAAGGATTTTGAAAAAATATCAATTAAAATGCAGTATGACTCAGAATTCCGATCCTTATGAAAATGCTGTTGCAGAGAGAGTGAATGGTATTTTAAAACAAGAATTTGATATCGATAAATATGATATTGAAACTTCGCTCAGAAGAAAATTGGTCAATGAAGCTATTGGAATTTATAATGAATTAAGACCTCATTTTTCAAATCATTATTTAACCCCAAATCAAATGCATAAACAAAAGGAAATCAAAATGAAAACTTATAAAAACAAAAACCAAAGCAAAAACAAATTTGCTCTGGTTTAATTATTTATTTTTGTCCTGTAATATGTATCGGATTTTCAGGACTAGTCA
>NZ_JANZQH010000026.1:0-1445 GCF_025153485.1 Chryseobacterium pyrolae | reverse complement strand
TTGGGCTATTCTCATCAATCGTATCCTTTTGACCGTTTGGTTGATGATCTGGATGTGGTGCGTGATATGAGCCGTAATCCGGTATTTGATGTCATGCTTAATTTCCAGGATCAGGAAAGCGGAAATACAGATCGTTCTGTTGATCTTTCTGAAGGAATGTCTGGTAGTTCTTATGAGGGAGTTTCTTACGCAGTCAGTAAATTTGATTTAGACTTTAGTTTTTCCGCTAATGGTTCAGGTCTTACCATAGGCTTGTGTTACAACACTGATATTTATGAGCGTAGTTTTGCCGATCGTCTGATAAAGAGCTTAGAGCTTTTATTGGTTTCTATCATTGATTCTCCTGACGTGGGTGTTGATCAGCTTGATATTCTGGAAGCCGAAGAGCGTTATGCTGTTACTGAAGGTTTTAACCGGACCAAGGCTGATTATCCTAGAGATAAAACGGTTATTGATCTTTTTGCATCTCAGGTTCTATTGAATCCTGACCATACGGCCTTGCTATACGATGACCATACCCTTAGTTACCGGGATTTGGATGAACGTTCGAATCAGTTTGCGAACTATCTTCGTAGTCAGTATGGTATTGGCAGAGAATCTCTTGTAGGAGTTCGGCTTGAAAGGTCCGAAGATCTATTAATTACGATTTTTGGGATTCTAAAATCAGGAGGTGCTTATGTTCCTATTGATCCTTCGTATCCTTCCGAGCGTATTACTTATATGATAGAAGACAGCGGTTGTAAGGTAGTTGTAGATTCAGAAGAACTGCTGTTATTCCATATGGAAAGTGAGTCGTATTCTGTTTCACCTCCTGGTTGTAATCCCCATCCTTCGGATTTGGCTTATGTTATTTATACTTCTGGTTCTACGGGTCGTCCAAAGGGCGTTATGGTAGAACACGGAGGTCTTGTTAACCGGTTGGATTGGATGCAGGGAGCATATAGTTTATCCAGCTCCGATACCCTTATTCAAAAGACGAGTTATTCTTTTGATGTCTCGGTTTGGGAGCTTTTATGGTGGAGTTTATACGGTTCGAAATTATCGATTCTCTCGCCGGGATCAGAAAAGTCCGCAGAGTCACTGCTTTCGAATATTGCTTCAAATGAAGTTAGCGTGATACATTTTGTTCCCTCCATGCTGGAGACGTTTTTATATTATTTAGATGCTCATGTAGAAGCATTAGCAAAGCTTAAAAGTCTGAAACAGGTTTTTGTGAGTGGTGAAGCCTTAACAGTTCATCAGAACAGTGAGTTTTTCAGGTTACTGCCAGATGTTGGCTTGATGAATTTATACGGACCAACAGAAGCCACGATAGATGTTACGTATTTTAAATGCCATGCCGGTCTTGAAAGCAGTATTCCTATCGGTCGTCCTATTTCTAATATTCAGATGTATATTCTCTCCGAGAATGAGATTCTTTGTCCAATAGGAGTAGTAGGAGAGAT
>NZ_JANZQH010000024.1:0-3108 GCF_025153485.1 Chryseobacterium pyrolae | reverse complement strand
CCATGAAGAAGCACCTGAGATGCAAAAAGATCAATAACCGTTTTATCTCTAGGATAATCAGCCTTGGTCTGGTTAAAACCTTCAGTCAATAAATAATACTCCTCTTTTGTTACAATATCCAGTGAACTTAGTGGAAGATCAGGCTGTGATACTAAAACATTGATCAGCTTTAACAAATGACCTTTAAGCTGCTCCATAGTCTGTTGACTATAAACCCCTGGATTATAGCTGAACTTGAAGGAATGGGTATTTCCGGGAACAATAACTACTGTTAAATCATAGTTTGTCTGCTCTACATTATGGGTTTCCAAAATCCTTAACTCAGGGGCTTCACTCATTCCCTGACCTACCATCTCCTGCACCGGATAGTTCTCATAGATCAGGATATGATCAAACAGATCCTTACCAAGCTCACTCTCACCCTGAATATCTGCCAGCTGGCTGTAATGATAACCTGTTGAGGAAACACTATCAAAATGTAAAGCCTTCGCAACCTCAGAAAATACAGAATCTGCCCCCCCCCGAACACGAACAGGAATCGTATTGATAAACAATCCTACCATATCCTCAATACCATCAAGATCGCCAGGACGACCGGAAACTACTGAACCAAACACAACATCAGTTTCTACACCACCGTTATAGATACCAAGTAACACGCCCCAGACACACTGGAAAAAAGTGTTCTCGGTAATCCCCAAATCTGTACAAACCTCTTTGAGACGAATACTCATTGCTATATCCAAAGAAAAATCCAACTCTTCTATAACAGATCCTGATGCAACGAAGCTGCAATCCTTGGGAATTCCGAAAATACCACTGTAACCAGATAATTGACCCTGCCAGTAAGAACGACTCTCTTCATGATCAACACTCTCAAGCCACGAAAGGTAAGTACCATACGTATTCACCGGTTTTAATGAAGGCGAAGACCCACTCTTCAATGCATTATAGATATGAAGAAGGTCACCTATTAAGATACCTAAACACCATCCATCCATAAGGATATGGTGCATACTCCAGATAAACTCATATACATCCTCACCACACTTTAAAATAGATAAACGCATCGGATTCTGATGACATAAGTCAAAACCTTTGGCAATATCATTCCGCTTGTAATCTGATAAGAAAAAATCCGCCTCAGACCCTAAACCAACTTCTGCATAATGAAAATCAGCAAATCCCTCTTTCCTCACCACCTGAAGAGGAATATCACTCAAATCATCACTGAAAACGGTACGCAAAACAGAATAACGGCGGATAAGCTGCATATAACTCTCTTTCAATAATTCGATATCCAGCCCACCGGAAAGACGATAACTCATCTGGATAAAGTAAACTGAATCGCCGGGAGAAGATAACCAATGGTAAAATAATCCCTGCTGAAGTGGTGCTAAGCCATATACATCCTCTAAATCAACTCCCGCATTCAACTCCTTAACAGTAGAAATACTTAAATCTTTATAGGTAAGATCCACAGGCGTCAGGTACTGAACAGATTCTCCCGACAAAATATCAATCAGACTGATAAGGGTAGATTGATATAAAGAACATAACGATTCTATGGTACTGGCATCGTACTGACCTGAACTGTAAGAGACTCCCAACTGTAATTCATCATTGATGATCATTCCGGAGATATCCAGAACACTATCGCGTTCTTCATCCAGACTCTGGTCTTTCCCCCATGAGCGGCGAGAAAATTCAAACATACTATCTCCTCCTTCTGATGCCAACCCAGAACCAAAATCACCCAGGTAATTAAACAAAACATCTCCGATTACAGGATAATCTACTCCTTTTATATGTTTTAATATCCCATAACCGATCCCTTTATTAGGTACACGGTGAAGTATTTCCTTGACTTCTATAACATGATCCAATAAACTACGCCCGTTGGAAAATGGTAGTACAACAGGATACACAGAGGTAAACCAACCAACCGTACGGCTGATATCTAAACCGGAGCCTATAGGCTCCCGACCATGCCCCTCCATCTTCAACGACAGGGAATTTAAACCAAAATAACGACTTACACTGTAACTCAGACATGCTATTAATATATCATTGATATTCGTCTTATACGCACGGAAACACTCCGTTTGTAAACGATTTGTATTTTCTTTATCTAAACTAAAACTTACTAGTCTTGTATCAACGTTCTTTTTACTCCCCGAAGGATGGTCTACAGGGACAGCATCAACCTTCCTGCCCAAAACAGAATCCCAATAACTACCCTCTTGTTCAAGCTCACGGCTATCCGAATATTCATATATCTTCTCTGACCAGTATTTAAAGGAATCGGTCTTTAAGGGAAGTTCAACTACTTTTAACCCTTTTTGATAACCACTATATAATGTCACTAAGTCTTCAAATAAAATACGCCACGAAACCCCATCTACTACAAGATGGTGAACCGCAAGGAAAATGTAATCACCAGCAGCAGACCTGAGCAGGCCTGCCTTAAACAGCAGACCTTCTTCTATACGGATACCGGACTGAACTGCAATACATGCCTGGGAAAAGGAAGCATCATCATGCACTTCAAACTCCTCAATATCCAACATGACATCGGAAATATCACGGTTAAACTGATGCCACACGGTATCCTTGCGGTATACCATACGAAGGGCGTCATGATGTACAAACAGCGAATGAAGGGTTTGTTCTAATAGAGAACGGTCAACACAATCACGGCTTTTTAATAATACAGACTGATGAAAGTGGTCTTTATCTGAATAAAATCCTTCCAGAAAATCCTTCTGGATAGGGGTAAGAGAAACATCCCCAAAAACAGGTCCCTGATCTATAAAGCTGCTAAGGGCCTTCACGTGTAAAACTAAATCAGCAATCACAGGATACAACAAAATATCCTTAACCTCGCAGCTATAACCTTTCTGACGAAGACGAGATACAATCTGAATACATTTAATGGAATCGCCTCCCAAAAGAAAAAAATCATCCCTGACTCCGACAGGAGATTTTTTAAGAACATCTTCATATACACAGACCAATACTTCTTCGATAGCATTGCGCGCTGAAACATATTCAACACCGGAACCCAATGAAGATCCAAAGGCATCAGGTAAACTCACCCGGGCAATC
>NZ_JANZQH010000023.1:0-3520 GCF_025153485.1 Chryseobacterium pyrolae | reverse complement strand
GTGCAAACAGAATGCTCTCCTACCAGATGTATCCCTAAGATACAAATCCATAGCTTCGGTACTCTATTTATGCCCGATTATTATCCATGCCGGACCGCTCGACTAGTGAGCTGTTACGCACTCTTTAAATGAATGGCTGCTTCCAAGCCAACATCCTAGCTGTCAATGCAGTCCAACCGCGTTGCTTCAACTTAATAGAGATTTGGGGACCTTAGCTGTTGGTCTGGGTTCTTTCCCTCTCGGACATGGACCTTAGCACCCATGCCCTCACTGCCGTAGAACATTTATTAGCATTCGGAGTTTGTCAGGAATTGGTAGGCGATGAAACCCCCGCATCCAATCAGTAGCTCTACCTCTAATAAACTTATATACGACGCTGCACCTAAATGCATTTCGGAGAGTACGAGCTATCTCCCAGTTTGATTGGCCTTTCACCCCTACCCACAGGTCATCCGAAGACTTTTCAACGTCAACCGGTTCGGTCCTCCACTCTGTGTTACCAGAGCTTCAACCTGCCCATGGGTAGATCACAAGGTTTCGCGTCTAATCCTGCTAACTAAGCGCCCTATTCAGACTCGCTTTCGCTCCGGCTCCGGACCTTAAGTCCTTAACCTCGCTAGCAAAATTAACTCGTAGGCTCATTATGCAAAAGGCACGCCGTCACCCAACTTGTGGGCTCCGACCGCTTGTAGGCGTACGGTTTCAGGTTCTATTTCACCCTTCTATTCGAAGTGCTTTTCACCTTTCCTTCACAGTACTTGTTCACTATCGGTCTTTCAGGAGTATTTAGCCTTGGAGGATGGTCCCCCCATATTCAGACAGGATTTCACGTGTCCCGCCCTACTCATTTATCATCCAAATATGCCTTTCATTTACGGGGCTATCACCCTCTATGGCTGTTCTTTCCAGAACATTCTATTAAACATATAAAGACTTTTGGGCTAATCCGCTTTCGCTCGCCGCTACTTACGGAATCTCTTCGATTTCTTTTCCTCAGGGTACTTAGATGTTTCAGTTCTCCTGGTTTGCTCTCTAATAAATTAGAGTGACATGTCTTCAACATGCCGGGTTGCCCCATTCGGACATCTGCGGATCAATTCGTGTGTGCCGATCCCCGCAGCTTTTCGCAGCTTACCGCGTCCTTCTTCGCCTCTGAAAGCCTAGGCATCCGCCATACGCCCTTAACGATTTCTTTCCTATTTTTGGTTACTCAAGCGCTTCTATGCGCTCGGTTTTCTCTTTGTGATATTTTTACCGTTAATGTCAATGATCTTAATGTCTTTTCTTCTGTCTGATGAACGAATATTGTTTTTTGGCTCTATCCGTAACTTTTAAATCAAACTTCCAAAACTGTGGAGAATAAGGGAGTCGAACCCTTGACCTCCTGCGTGCAAGGCAGGCGCTCTAGCCAGCTGAGCTAATTCCCCTCTAGTCTAGATTTTAGATGATAAATTTTAGATTTTAAATTATTGGCTTTCGCTAATTTTCTAACTTCTAATCTCTAACTTCTAACCTCTATTTTAATTAGTAGTCTCGGGCAGGCTCGAACTGCCGACCTCTACATTATCAGTGTAGCGCTCTAACCAGCTGAGCTACGAGACTCTGTTATGAGTAATGGGTAATAAGTGATAAGTAATATTTCAATATATCTTAAACTCTCCATCATACTCCTCTCTCCTCCCGTTTACTAATTTCTAGTGGGTTTGTATTTTTATAATATATAGCAACCAAATAAAAAACTAAAGCTTTACTTTAAGCAGAATCAATGTACATTGCTGTACTAATTTTGTTTATCGTTCTTCAACGCTCTAAAATGAGATGTTCCAGCCGCACCTTCCGGTACGGCTACCTTGTTACGACTTAGCCCTAGTTACCTGTTTTACCCTAGGCAGCTCCTGTTACGGTCACCGACTTCAGGTACCCCAGACTTCCATGGCTTGACGGGCGGTGTGTACAAGGCCCGGGAACGTATTCACCGCGCCATGGCTGATGCGCGATTACTAGCGATTCCAGCTTCATAGAGTCGAGTTGCAGACTCCAATCCGAACTGAGACCAGCTTTCGAGATTTGCATCACATCGCTGTGTAGCTGCCCTCTGTACTGGCCATTGTATTACGTGTGTGGCCCAAGGCGTAAGGGCCGTGATGATTTGACGTCATCCCCACCTTCCTCTCTACTTGCGTAGGCAGTCTCACTAGAGTCCCCAACTGAATGATGGCAACTAGTGACAGGGGTTGCGCTCGTTGCAGGACTTAACCTAACACCTCACGGCACGAGCTGACGACAACCATGCAGCACCTTGAAAATTGTCCGAAGAAAAGTCTATTTCTAAACCTGTCAATTCCCATTTAAGCCTTGGTAAGGTTCCTCGCGTATCATCGAATTAAACCACATAATCCACCGCTTGTGCGGGCCCCCGTCAATTCCTTTGAGTTTCATTCTTGCGAACGTACTCCCCAGGTGGCTAACTTATCACTTTCGCTTAGTCTCTGAATCCGAAAACCCAAAAACGAGTTAGCATCGTTTACGGCGTGGACTACCAGGGTATCTAATCCTGTTCGCTCCCCACGCTTTCGTCCATCAGCGTCAGTTGTTGCTTAGTAACCTGCCTTCGCAATTGGTGTTCTAAGTAATATCTATGCATTTCACCGCTACACTACTTATTCCAGCTACTTCAACAACACTCAAGACTTGCAGTATCAATGGCAGTTTCACAGTTGAGCTGTGAGATTTCACCACTGACTTACAAATCAGCCTACGGACCCTTTAAACCCAATAAATCCGGATAACGCTTGCACCCTCCGTATTACCGCGGCTGCTGGCACGGAGTTAGCCGGTGCTTATTCGTATAGTACCTTCAGCTACTCTCACGAGAGTAGGTTTATCCCTATACAAAAGAAGTTTACAACCCATAGGGCCGTCGTCCTTCACGCGGGATGGCTGGATCAGGCTCTCACCCATTGTCCAATATTCCTCACTGCTGCCTCCCGTAGGAGTCTGGTCCGTGTCTCAGTACCAGTGTGGGGGATCACCCTCTCAGGCCCCCTAAAGATCGCAGACTTGGTGAGCCGTTACCTCACCAACTATCTAATCTTGCGCGTGCCCATCTCTATCCACCGGAGTTTTCAATAATAACTGATGCCAGTCATTATATTATGGGGTATTAATCTTCCTTTCGAAAGGCTATCCCCCTGATAAAGGCAGGTTGCACACGTGTTCCGCACCCGTGCGCCGCTCTCAAAGATCCGAAGATCTTCTACCGCTCGGCTTGCATGTGTTAGGCCTCCCGCTAGCGTTCATCCTGAGCCAGGATCAAACTCTCCATTGTATGTTTTTCCTGACCCACTCAAAGTTTTTTTTACGCTTTAGTTTTTTCCTTACTTGGTTGTATATTGTATGTCAATGATCTTTTTTCTTTCCGCAATATATAGAGAAGCTTTTCTGTCGTTCTGTTCCCTATTTGCGGTTGCAAAAGTAATTATTTATTTCTAAATGACCAAATGTTTTTTGAAGAAAATTT
>NZ_JANZQH010000022.1:0-4100 GCF_025153485.1 Chryseobacterium pyrolae | reverse complement strand
GAGTTTTAGAGTTTTAGAGTTTTAGAGTTTTAGAGTTTTAGAGTTTTAGAGTTTTAGAGTTTTAGAGTTTTAGAGTTCAAAGTTATAAATTATGAGTGATGTGGTTGGTTCGGATTTCATGATCCGAGATTGGCTATTTCAGGTTTCTGGGTCATGATAGAAATATAAATTGACAATAATTTATCCGGATCCTCGATTCCCCTTCTATGAAGGGGTGGATTTTTGCAAAGCAAAAAGACGGGGTAGTTAAAACATAAAAGATCATTGATGAATAATAATTGATATATCATCGTATAAAATTTTCCTCTTCCAGCTTCCAACCTCATTAATACATTTTACAAAAAAAAATTGAACATCGCAGTAAAAAATATCACCCTCAACAATGAAGTTTTCACCTTAACCAATCAGCGTGCGGCATTTTGGAAAAAGGAGAAAGCACTGATCTTATCTGATCTTCATATTGGAAAAACCGCCCATTTCCGGAAAAACGGAATTGCATTAGCCAATCAAATTATGAAAAGTGATTTGGAAAGGCTTTCTGTTCTGATTGAATATTTCCAGCCGGAAAAATTCATTGTGGTCGGAGATCTGCTTCATGCCGGAGACAACTCGGATGTAGATGAATTCTGCCGTTGGAGAAATCAGTATCCTGATCTTCAATTCTATCTTGTGGAAGGAAACCACGACCGCCTGTCAGCGAAATTAGAGAAAAAATTATGCTTAAATTTTAAATCCGAATTATTAACAATTAATGGATTTACTTTTATTCATGATTTTGATAAAACATTGGCGGAATTTCAGATTACAGGACATATTCATCCTGGTGTTGTATTGAACTCTTCTGTAAAAAAAATAAGGCTTCCGTGCTTTGTTCAGACTCAAAACCAACTGTTATTACCAGCCTTCAGTGAATTTACAGGATTGGATACCAAAAACATTCCTAAAGGTGGAAAATTCTTTGTATTTACAGATGCTGAGATTCATGAAATTTAAAATAAGGATAAGGCTAAAACTAAATATAGAGACTAAAAAAAGACTGCCCAATTACGGACAGTCCCTGAAAATATAAAAACAGGTGAAATTATTTTTGATTTTTGCTTAAACGGATGCTGTAAACTGTGATCAATACTGTAGCCAGTAAAAACAAAGCGCCTATCCACGGCGTACTTGCCAATCCTAAGGAAGAAGTGACGATAAGACCACCGGTATAAGATCCAATAGCAATTCCTATATTGAATGCCGCAATATTAACTCCTGATGCCACATCTTCCGTTCCCGGAAGTTCTTTTTCGGCAATTTGTACAACCAAAAGCTGCAGCCCCGGTACCGTGGCAAACGACAAACCTCCTAAAAGAAATAAAGTGATGATGCTTAAAATCTGATGATCTGCCGTGAAATAAAAGGCTAATAATACCAACCCCTGTGCTGCAAACATCCAGAGAAGTGCCTTTAAAGGATTTTTATTCGCTGTTTTACCTCCTAAAAGATTCCCTAAAGCAATAGCGATTCCGTAAATCAGAAGAATAAACGTCACCGTAGATTCCTGAAATCCTGTGATCTCCTGTAAAATTGGAGATAAGTAAGTGAACACTACAAATGTTCCTCCATATCCCATCGCAGTCATTAAAAATGCAAAGACCATACGTCTGTTTCCAAATACCTTCGGAAGACTTTTTAAAGAGGCAGTCTGATCGCTTTTAAGGTTTTTCGGAACCAGCAGCATACTTGCTACCAGGCCTATGATTCCCAGAATAGAAACGCCTATGAAGGTCGCTCTCCATCCGAAATGCTGTCCGATAAAAGTACCCAAAGGAACTCCGGTTACGATCGCAAGGGTAAGTCCTGCAAACATAATTGAAATAGCAGTGGCTCTTTTTTCCTCTGGAACCAGCGAAGCCGCAATAGTTGAACCGATAGAAAAGTAAACCCCATGGGCAAATCCTGTAAGAATTCTGGCCATCACCAACGTAATAAATCCTGGAGCAATAGAAGCCAGTCCGTTTCCGATGACGAATAACAGCATGATGGAAATCAGCAATGCTTTACGGGGTATTTTTCCTGTTAATGCCGTTAATATGGGAGCTCCTATCGCTACTCCTATCGCATATAAACTCACGAGAAGTCCAGCCGAAGGAATACTGATTCCAAGGTCTCCTGCCACAGTAGGAAGAAGTCCTACAATGACGAATTCTGTGGTTCCGATTCCAAATGCACTAATCGTCAATGCCCACAATGCGGCCGGGAGACCTTTGCTTTTTGCAGTAGATTCTGTTTTGATCTGTATTTCTTTTTGATCATTCATCGTGTTATAATTTTGTTGTGTTTGACGAGACAAATTTCCGACGAATTAATGTATTATAAAAATTATTTAAATTGTAGTTTAATATCAGAATAATGATAGTTTGTTTTTTTGTTCAAAAATTCCGTTCCTTTGCATTAAAGCCAGATTCTCCCAATGAAAAAATCAGAAGCAACCCGCCTGAATATCCTTCAGAAAGCCTTTGAACTAATCTATACAAAAGGTTACCAGACCACCAGTGTAGATGAGATCATTGCAACCACACAGGTGACAAAAGGTGCCTTCTATTATCATTTTAAAACAAAAGATGAGATGGGGCTGTCCATCATTAACGAACTTCTGAAAAGCAATTTTCAAAGTACTTTTATTGAACCCCTTCAAAACAGTGACCAGCCGTTGGAAAGCATTTACAAGATGGTCTATGGCATCTTAATGGAAAACGATTTTTTAAAGGTTGAATACGGCTGCCCCACTTCCAATTTCACCCAGGAAATGGCTCCCTGGCATGTAGAGTTTACGAAAGCATTGAATGAATTGTCCGGGCTTTGGGAAAATGCAATGATCACCTGTATTGAAAACGGGAAGAAAGAAGGTACCGTAAAAGAACATGTGAATGCCAAAGAAATTGCAGTATTCGTTATGTCCGGATATTGGGGTGTACGAAATTTAGGAAAACTGGAAAATTCAAAATCCGTGTATCTCACTTATTTAAAGGGACTTAAATCTTATTTTAAATCCATGGAATAATTTTTTATCAAAAAACATACTAATTAGTATGTTTTTATTATACCTTTGATGCGTTCAAAAAAGTTACCATGTACCAGACCCTTACCTATTTGCACTCCACATTTCGCTGGATCGTTCTATTAAGTCTTGTTTATGCTCTATGGAGAGCTTTTAGAGGTTATTTTTATCATCAAACATTTTCGAAAACAGATGATTCGGTAAGACATTGGACCGCCACTATTGCCCATATTCAATTGATCTTTGGAATCATTCTGTATGTTAAAAGTCCTATTGTAAAGTATTTCTGGAAAAACTTCAGTGAAGCAAAAGAATCTCTGGACCTGCTTTTCTTTGGACTGATTCATATTTCCCTCATGTTCACTGCTATTGTACTGATTACGATTGGTTCGGCTTTAGCTAAAAGAAAAAATATTGATAAGGAAAAATTCAAAACGATGCTGATCTGGTTCGCTATTGCTCTTGCTGTTATCTTTATAGCGATTCCGTGGCCGTTCTCCCCATTTGTTAACAGACCTTATTTCAGATAATCATGATACATTTACTAAAAACAAAAATCGGACGCCTGAGAATCCTTGCTATTTTGGAAGGAATATCTCTATTAACTTTAGTTTTCGTTGCCGTTCCTTTGAAATATTGGCTGGGAAATCCTGCCCTTGTCAAGATGATGGGACCCATTCATGGAACTCTGTTTCTGCTTTTTCTTTTCAATACCCTAAGCGTAGGTGTTGAGCAGCACTGGAAATTTAAGGAAACTACATGGAAAGTGATTCTGGCATGTTTTATTCCTTTCGGAACCTTTTATATCGACAAAAAAATTCTAAGCAGGTTATGAAAATGTATTGATATTTTGTGGAATTGTGCTTACCATTTATGTAATTTACCCGATTTACATGTGCATAACGGCGGAGCATGGAGTGATCTTCAGGCTTTGATAAAGTAAGGAAGTTTGAAGCTGGAGGTTATTGAGATTTTCATCGAATATCCATGTGATAAGTTTGTCAAATAGAATAAATCATTTGAAATAGTTAAAATATCTTTAAAATATTAATCATTG
>NZ_JANZQH010000021.1:0-4351 GCF_025153485.1 Chryseobacterium pyrolae | reverse complement strand
AGATCGCCTGAAAACTGTTCCTGCCAATAAGATTTAGACAACGAAACTCTATTTTCCAACTCTGACTGCTCCCAATAAGCATAATCTTTGTATTGTAACGATAGAGGTGAAAGTACTTCTGTACAGCCCTCCTTAAAACTATCATATAAAGTGAATAATTCCTTTTTTAAGATCCCCATGGACCAACCGTCACTGATGATATGATGCATAACCAAACAGAATATATAACCGCCCCCTGATTGATCTTCAAGAACAGTAAAACGGATCAAAGGACCTGCAGACAAATCAAAAATACGATTGGATTCTGATGAGATAATTTCAGAGACTTTGTTTCCTTCTTTTTCAAAATCCAAAACCAAATGCTGGAAACTATCATCAGGAACTTCTGAAAGAATATACTGGTAAACTTCTCCTTCTGCTGACTCCCGGAAAATAGTCCTGAGAATCTCATGTCTTGATAATAACGAAAAGTAAGACTTTTCTAAGAAATTTATATTCAGATCACCCGAAATCCTGAAAACTTCAGGAATATTGTAAGCACCATCTGCCCCCTCAAATCGACTCAGAATCCATAATCGACGCTGAGACGAAGATAAAGGATAATACTCCAGATCAGGAGCCTTAGAAATAATACGATAGGAAACATCTGCTAACATAAGGTAGGAAATTATTTCCTCCCGATGTAGTGATATTTTATCAATAATTTCTTTCCTGATCTTTCCTTTGTAACTTTTAACAGACAATTTATTATCTATTAAGTTGATATATATAGACTCTTTGTATAAGAGTTCAAATAATTCTTCCATAAATTAGATAAGCTTTATAAAAATACTTCATCAACAAAATCATCATCTTGATTATCAGATAAATTAAGTTCCAACCATTTCTTTTTACTTTGTTCTTTGGTAAGATATTGAGTTATTGACTCTATATTATTCAACTCAAAGAATAAGTGCAAAGAAATCTTCACATTAAACTCCTGATGAATCAACGCTGATAAACGGGCCGCCTTCAAACTGTGACCGCCCAGCTCAAAGAAATTATCTTTGATCCCTATTCCCGACTTCCCTAAAACATCCTCCCAGATAGTAACAAGCTTTGACTCTGTCTCATTACGAGCTGAAACATATTCTGTACCCGTACCTAATGAAGAACCAAAGGCATCGGGCAAATTCCCCCGGTCAATCTTTCCATTACTCGTCAAGGGAAAAGAGGCCAACTGGATATAATGACCCGGAAGCATATACTCCGGAAGACTCATGCGTAAATAATCCCGCAGGTCCGAACCTCTCAATTCAACAGAGCCTGTAAGATAAGCAGCCAACTCCTTCTGACCTTCTCCATTTTCTACCGCCAAAACAACACTGCCTGTTATGTCCGGATGCCCTTGAAGCACTGACTCGATCTCCCCCAACTCAATTCGGTAACCACGGATCTTCACCTGATTATCCTTACGTCCTAAAAACTCAATACTCCCATCTGAATGCCAACGACCTAAATCTCCTGTCTTATACATTCTGGAACCTGAAACAAAAGGATTAGAAACGAACTTCTCCAGGGTAAGATCTGGACGGTTCAGGTAACCTCGCGCCACACCTACTCCTGAAATACAAATCTCTCCAACTACTCCCACAGGACACAGTGAATCTCCCTCAGAGAGTATATAAACCTGAGTATTGGAAACAGGACCGCCTAATAAGGAGCCCTTAAATTCATCCCCCGATCCCGTATAGCTGCGTGTCAATAAAAAGATGGTACATTCAGTCGGCCCATAAAGGGTGATTATTTTTGCATTAGGAAATGTTTTACGGATATCATGCAATACTCCGGTAGGAACCTTGTCTCCTCCAATGAATATATAATCGATATGAGAATATTCTGCATGAGAGTCCATAGCTCTTACCTGAGACAGAAGCTCACTCATTAAAGCAGGAACCGTATGCAAGGAACTCATCTCTCCCAGATGATCCTTAAGATAACCTACATCCTTGCTCTTTTCGTTCCCTAGAACCAAAACTCCGGTTCCCTGCAAAAGAGGATAAAACAATTCGAATAATGAGATGTCAAAAGCATTGGAAGCTAACAAGGGAAAAAGCCCTGAAGACTGGTTAGACAAAGGAAAAGCTGTCGTGACATGGGATAATAAATTCATCAGTCCCTCATGCTCTACCATAACTCCTTTTGGATGCCCCGTTGAACCGGAAGTATAGATCACATAGGCTAAATCTATAGGGATAGGATTAGCCTTAGGACTCGTTATAGAATAATTAGCCTTATCCAGATTGAACAAAAGATATTCTTCGGAATCAATATTGACTTTACAACCACTGTCTTCTATCATATACGCAATACGGTCTGAAGGATAAGAAGGATCAATAGGAACATAAGCTCCGCCTGATTTAAGAATTCCCAAAATCGTAACAATAAGATCCTCAGATCGTTCTAATTGAACACCCACCAAATCTTCTCTGCCAATACTATAATGCATATGAAGATAGTCTGCAAATTGATTCGAGCGCTCATTAAGTTCACGATAGCTCAACTCATGTCCTTCAAAAACCAATGCTCTATGGTCGGGAGTCAATAATACCTGAGAATCAAAAAAATCAAGAACGGTTTTATCCTGAGGATACTCCAATGCAGTCTGGTTGAAACCTTCGGTAAGAAGATAACGATATTCTGATCCCAGAATCTCAAGTTGATCAATTCCTGTTTCAGGAGAATGACAGATTGAGTTTAATAGAATCTCTAAACTCTTTAGCAACTTCTCTGCAAAACTCTTTTCATAAATATCGGTATTATAACCCAAACCGATGGAAAGACCTGAAGAAGTTTCTGAAAAGCTAAAATCTAAATCAAATTTACTTATAACATAGCTGGAATCTGTATAAGAGCCCAGAATTACTCCTTCCAATGTTTCAGCGGAATTGTCAGTACCCCCATCTCCAGAATCCTGAAAACTTAGCATAACATCAAAAACAGGGTTACGGCTTAGATCACGAACAACATTAAGGTCATCAACCAAACGGTCAAAAGGATAAGATTGATGGGAATAGCCGGATAGGGTCATCTCACGAACTGATGAAAGAAAATCTATAAAGCGTTCTTCTCCTTCAATACGGCTGCGAAGCGCCAAGGTATTGACATAGAAACCTATTTGATCCTGTAAATCCGCATGGTCACGACCAGCAACCGGAGTGCCAATAATAAGGTCTTTTTGACCGCTATAACGGTATAATAAAACTTTTACAGCAGACAAAACCGTCATGAAAAGTGTACCTCCGCTATCCAATGAGAGTTGCTTCAATAGGGAAAGAATCTCTATTGATACTGACCCTGAAACATGACAACCATTATAGGTTTTCACTACAGGGCGAGCCCCTTTTGAGGGCAAATGAAGCAACGGAAGGTCTCCTGAAAGCTGAGTCTGCCAATAAACTCTGGAATGAACGGCGGATTGTTCCAGCTCGGATTGTTCCCAGAATGCATAATCCTTGTATTGTAAAGTTAAAGGAGGCAATACTGCAACACGACCCGATTTAAAATGATTATATAAAGTGAATAATTCCCGTTTTAAGATATCCATAGACCACCCATCGCTGATGATATGATGCATCACCAAACAGAAAATATAGCCATCTCCGGAACGGTCTTCAAGAATGGTAAGACGAATCAATGGCCCGTAAGACAAATCAAAAACACGACCCGTCTCCTGAGATAGTGCAGCATCAATGGCTGCCTTTTCTGATGTAAAATCAAACACCAAATGTTCAAAGCTTTCAGCCAATACTTCTGGTAGAACCAACTGAAAGGCCTCGCCAGTTGAGGATTCGCGGAAAACAGTTCTAAGGATCTCATGCCTGGACAACAAGCCAAAGTAGGACTTCTGTAATGAAGACACATCAAAATCCCCCGTAAGACGGAATACAGCTGGAATATTATAAGCCCCCTCAGAACCCTCAAAACGACTCAGAATCCATAAACGACGCTGAGAAGAGGATAATGGATAAAAATCCAAAGAGGGTGCAGAAGGAATAGAAGTATGTTGTTGATAACCTTTGCTATCTAATAACACTCCCTGTTTTTCTATTGTTGATTCAGTAAATATATCCTGGACTGAAATTTTAATATCAAGTTTCTGATGAATCAGTGATGACAGGCGTGTTGCCTTTAAACTGTGACCGCCCAACTCAAAGAAATTATCTTTTACTCCTATCTCTTTTTTTCCTAAAACACTCTTCCAAATCTCAACAAGCTTGGCCTCCGTTTCGTTACGCGCTGAAACATATTCAACACCGGAACCCAATGAAGATCCAAAGGCATCAGGTAAACTCACCCGGGCAATCTTTCC
>NZ_JANZQH010000020.1:0-5720 GCF_025153485.1 Chryseobacterium pyrolae | reverse complement strand
AAAAATATAAATATTTTAACTTATAAAATTTGCTAATTAACATAGAATGTCAAGGTTCAAAACCTTGACAAGGATAAAAAACCAAAATCAATAACATTAATTCAGGTTAAATAACAACAAAAAGCAGCCAAAAATTGACTGCTTTTATATTGTAACCTCAGTAAGAAGCTTTTTACTTTCTTTACAATAGTAATTCTCTATTCTGAATCCTGTATAAAAAAATCATCAGCACCATCTGCAATCGGAATATATAACCTCTCCCATTCCTTACCTTTTATAATTTCCCAGGAATGTCCCTCTCCTTCCACATCTTCTGCCAAAAGAATAATTCCCGGTTCTATCTGAAATGTAGAGCCATTGCTCACCTTAAACAGGATATTCCCTTTTAACGTTACCACATATTGTCTTCGCGGCGCAGTGTGCCTCTTTTTCTCCCACTCTTCAGTGACCGTACTTGCCCAAAAAGTTGTTGTATTCATAGGCTTCAAAGTCGGGATTTTTCCCGTTTCGAAGGTACTTGTCCCATCAGGATGACTGAACAATCTTATGGCAGAAATAAACGCACTCGTACTTTTCAAACTAGCATTATCTTTTTATACAATTATTAATCAAATTAAGATCTTAACCATTCTGAGGAAGAAAGATACTTTTGATCAGGATAGTAAATGAAAAGGCAGTTTCGTCCTTTTATGGTATTAATGATCGGCTGTGTCAATGCTTTCGGTACTGCGGGACATCCCCAGCTTCTTCCGATTCTTTTGTGCATTGATGCAAATTCATCGCTCACATAATCTGCTCCATGCATCACGATCGCTCTTCTGTACGCGGCATCATTAAAACCTTTATCCATTCCCAACAATTTCAAAGAATATCCGTTGTCTCCCTGGTAAGTGGCATCCGTGATATAAAATCCCAAACTGCTCTGCAGCGAACTTTCCGTGTTAGAAAAATTCGCAGCAAATTCTTCGCCTGTATTTTTTCCGTGTGCTACCAGTGAATTGAACAGTACCTTTTTCTCATTCGTGTCAATCACCCAAAGTCTTTTGGTGTTCGAAGACATAGAAAAATCGCAGATAGTTAATAAATGCGAATCCTGGTTCAGCAATCCTGCTTTTTTTAAATTTTCAAATCCTGTCAATGCTTTTGAGAAAACCTCATAATTCAATTCATGTTCAGGATCAAAGGGAATTGATTTGTACAATTCTTCTGATGAAGATACTTTTCCAGCGGTCTTCTCAGATTTCGTGTCTGCTACTTTTTCAATTTTTGTTGTGTTGACATTCTCACTCTTTACTGCCTTTGCCGGCGAAAGATAGAATGAAGTCGTGACCATGTAAACCAGGCCTAATACACTATAAATTCCTCTCATTCAATAATATTAAATTCCAAATTAGTGAGGCAAAATTATAAAAACATAACTGTCAGACAGTTATACTCTACAAAGTTTAACGCTATTTAAGAAACTTTAACGTCTTGATTATGTGAATTAAAGAGGCTTATTTTTCAGAATCTGCGACAAATTCCAGACTCACGGAATTCATACAATAGCGCAGCCCGGTAGGCTTTGGACCATCATCAAAAACATGTCCCAGATGAGAATCACATCGTTTGCAGAGCACTTCTACTCTTTCCATTCCATACGCAGTATCTCTTTTGTAATAGACCCCTTCTTTATCCGCTTCAAAAAAGCTTGGCCATCCGCAACTGCTGGAGAATTTTGAGGTAGATCGAAATAAGTGATTACCACAAACGGCACAGTAATAGTCCCCGATTTCATCAAATTCATTATATTTTCCTGTAAACGCTCTTTCTGTAGCCGCTTCTCTGGATATAGCATATAAGTCGGGAGCCAGGATCTTTTTCCACTCATCATTGGAGATGTCAAGTTTTGTGGTGTCGGTTCTTGAATAGTATGGATTGTTTTTTGCTTCTTTATTTTCCATAGGAACAGTTTTAATAGGCTACAACTTCTGCGGACAGGCCTGCAGAATGATTAATAATAATGAAAGTTAAAAATTTCATGGTGAGTTTTACTTTTAATTAAACCACAAAAGGAGCAAAAGTTTTTAAACACTTCAGTTGATATAAAGTTTAAAATCATAATGTTGAGAAAGACCACATTAGTTAGCTGAAAATCCTCGATTTTCGTTGTAATAATCTTTTAAAAGTGTTTTTTGAACTAAACCTTAATCTCCCTTCTCTTTTTGTTGTTTAATTTTTAAAACAAATCTCATGATCAAATTTAGTAAATTTGAGAATATGAATGATGAAGCAAAAAGAAAACAGCTGAGAAAATATAAAGCATTTGCCACGGGATTATTTGTCCTGATGGCCATTATCTTTATAGCCACCACCTTACTTCAAAAATCTAATCCCTCCCATTGGGTCGGATATGTACGGGCTTTTTCCGAGGCAGCCATGATAGGTGCTTTGGCAGACTGGTTCGCGGTAACGGCCCTGTTCCGGCATCCGCTTGGACTTCCGATTCCGCATACCAATTTGATTGAAAACAGTAAACAGAGGCTGGGAGACAATCTTGGCAGTTTTGTGGTAAGCAATTTTCTTTCTCCACAAAATATCCGTCCTTACATCCAAAAGATTAAAATTTCAAACTTCGTTGGAGAATGGCTCGCCAAAGAAAAGAGCCAGGAGATTCTGATCAGAAACCTGTCAGACATTGTTCTCGACATTCTCAATAAACTGGACGACAATTCTGTAAGCCAGTTTATTAGCAAAAAAGTGTCTGAAATGACAGATGACATCAAGCTCAATAAAGTCGTTGGAAACGGCATCAATTATATCCTTGAAAAAAATGATCATCAGAGGATTGTTACCAATCTTTCCAAACAGATCAAAGAATATATCATCGAAAATGATGAAATGATCAAAGAGCGGGTAGAAAAAGGAAGCTATTCTTTTATTCCTTCTTTTGTTGACCATAAGATTGCCGATAAAATTACCAGCGGACTTGCCGACTTTTTTAAAGAAATTGAGGAAGATTCGCAGCATGAAATCCGAAACCTCATTACCCAAAAGATCTATGAATTTTCTATGGACCTGAAAGAAGATCCGAAATGGGATGATGAATTTAAAACCATCAAAAACGGACTTCTTAAAAGTGATAAACTGGATGAGTATTCCAGCGATATCTGGACCTCTATCAAGAAAACATTGATGAAAGAACTTCAGGATGACCAGTCTTCTTTAAAAGGCTATCTTACTAAAAACCTGAATGAATTTTCACAAAATTTAAAAACAGACGAAAACCTTCAGAATAAGATCGATCACTGGGTAAGAGTAACCGCTTATAAGTATATCCTTAAAAACACCCATCAGTTTGGAAACCTCATCAGTTCTACCGTAGGAAACTGGCAGGGTAAAGAGCTGAGTGAAAAAATGGAACTGGAAGTAGGGAAAGATCTCCAGTTTATCCGGGTGAACGGAACCCTGGTAGGTGGACTCGTCGGGCTGATTATCTACACCATCGCCAATTTCTTCCTCTAAAAGCTACTCACAACCAACCATGAAAAAACTATTAATTGTCTTATTTCTCGCTCTTTTTACGTTCTGTTACTGTCAGAAAGTTGACCTAAAAGAAGTGACAGATTCCTCGCAAATCTTCAAGGGTGAAATTGCAGGAATACCGATCACCATGCAACTGTATTATGCCGGAATTGCCGACTGTAGCTTGTATCAACATTTTGTAGACGGGTGGTATTATTACGATAAATATCAGAAGAAAATACCATTGACCGGCATTTATGATTACGGAAAACTATCTCTATATTATTTTGGCAATAAACAAAAGCAAAATTCTAAACTGTTTAAAAACCAGATTACTTCACCTCAACAAGTAGAAAAAACTGCTGACATTGCGGAAGCATTGGCACCCAAGGAATATATCATTTTTGAACCGAGTGATCTTAAAGGAAATTCTATTACAGGAAATTTTTACTTAAATAAAAAAGCTCAACCTGCTCAGCTGTTTACCGGCAATGATATGATTTATCGTTTTAATAATTATCTTACATTACCCAACAATAAAAAGATCAATACTTTTGATTTCATTAATAAGCATGGAGGGAACCAACTAATTTCTTACGCTTCAGGAGAAAATGGGAACCGCATTCTGTTATATTTTGAACATTCATCCAACTTCAATGCTTGTGGCAGATGTGGTGCCAGTGAAGGGGAAAAGGGCTATAGGGTCTTATATTTTACCAAAGACTGGAATTATAAAAATTACGAAGAATTTCTCACGGAAAGCTGCCTTGAAAACATTTACGATACTGTAGAGTCAAAATCTAAAGACCGAAAAACATTACAATTTAAAGTGGGTAAAACAGCATCTTCCCCAGCTTACACTTTTACCGTTGACACTAAAAATGCCTCTGTTGTGAAATCCAAATAAAAAAGAGAGCCTTACGCTCTCTTTCATTTTTTATCTTGGAAGCCTGCTTGCTCTCTTTAACAGTTCTTTATTGATCTCATTGATCAGTTCCGGGCCTTCATAGATAAATCCGGTGTAAAGCTGTACCAGACTTGCTCCCGCATCCAGTTTCTCGATAGCATCTTTTGCAGAATGTATTCCGCCCACCCCAATAATCGGGAAAGTTCTGTTGCTTTTATCGGAAAGGTATTTGATCATTTTTGTACTTCTTTCGCGGATAGGTTTTCCACTCAACCCGCCATTTCCTATCTTTTCTAAAACTTCAGGAGAGGTTTTCAGTCCTTCCCGGCTGACAGAGGTATTGGAAACAATTACTCCGTCAATTTTTGTCTCTGCAATCAGTTCAACAATTTCGTCTAACTGACTGTTGTTAAGATCCGGAGCAATTTTAAGTAATATGGGTTTCTGTACAGATTTTGATAGGTTGATTTTTTTCACTTCCGTAATCAGCTCACGCAGATAGTCTACATCTTCCAGCTTGGCGTGGCTTCCCACATTCGGGCAGCTGACATTCAGTACAAAGTAATCTACATGAGGATGAAGACCTTCAAAACAATCCAGATAATCCTGGGTATAGTTTTCCGGGGTTGTATCGGTGTTTTTTCCGATGTTTCCTCCAATGATTATTTTTCCTTTATTGCCTTTCAGTTTTTCTATGGCAGCTTCAAGACCATCGTTGTTGAAGCCCATTCTGTTGATGATTCCTCCATCTTCAATTAAACGGAACAGTCTTTTCTTAGGATTTCCGACCTGTGCTTTTGGTGTTACGGTTCCAATTTCTACAAATCCGAAACCCAGATCTCCCAACTCGTTGAACAAGACGGCATTTTTATCAAAACCGGCAGCCAACCCTACAGGATTTTTAAATTTCAATCCGAAAATTTCTCTTTCCAGACGTTTATCTTCAATAGGTTTAGGGAAAAATAATTGAGTAAGAAATCCAAAATTCTTTAGCACCGAAAAAGTAAAGTGATGAACATCTTCGGGATCAAATTTGAAAAGAATAGGTCGAATGATACTTTTGTACATTGAAAAAAAGTTTTACAAAAATACTCAATTTAAAATTAATGGTCGGTTAACCTATGATATATTATTAAAAAATGTTTCATCAACACTATCTATAAAACACAACCATTTGTGTGATCTTCGAAATCAGCAGGATATTGAAATCCCTGTAACCTTTGTACTTTCACCCTTGTGATAAGTTTGTCCAATAGAATAAATCATTTGAAATAGTTAAAATATCTTTGAAATATTAATCATTGGAAAA